>NZ_LR607316.1:0-1097 GCF_902162175.1 Bartonella saheliensis | reverse complement strand
GCTGTTGAATCCTTTGTTTCTACGGTTTGATAGTTGGAGGAAACATAAGCGCCTTTCGCCCATAATCCGGCTTCTGCGACACGCCGGTGGACAAGACCTTGCAAGCGTTTACCACCCGCTTTGGTCCATTTTTGTAATTCGGCCGGTACTGCTTCATATTCACCTTGATTGAGCTTTTTTAGCAGTGTAGAATTGCAAAAAGCTATTGTTCCTACATTATAGCAAAAGGAAACCAATGCCGCGAATTGCCAAGAATTTAAAGAGACTGTAACGGCTTTTGCAACAGTGTTTTCAAATTGTCTTAAGTCTTTACAAAGAAGTTCTTCGGCTTGTTTTTCAGTAATTGTCATACCCTTGTGAACAAAAGGTTTTCCTGCGGCGCTGGTATGTCCATAACCAATAGTCCACACACCGATGGTGTCTTTATAAGCGTTTAAGCGCAAGCCTTCCCATTGTTTGATAAGCTCTAAGCCTTCTTTCGATATTTTTCTCATCTGGTTCTCCATAAAAAAAGCCCCACACAAGGTGAGGCTGAGTGAAAATCTAAAAATAAAATTCTTTCTATCTTGACAAATGTTCGTTTATAAACGAATATGGATTATGTTTGAAATACGTCACTACCTTACCTCTGATGGCAAAGACTTGATAAATGATTGGCTGCGAAAGCTGCGTGATGTGCAGGCTAAAGCTGCAATTATTCGCCGTCTTAATCGTTTAGAGCAAGGAAACTTTGGCGATTTCAAACCGCTTCGTGATGGTGTCTATGAATTGCGTATGAATATTGGTCCTGGTTACCGCGTTTATTATGCCCAGTCTGGCAAGACCGTATTATTGCTCTTATGCGGTGGTAGCAAAAAAACACAAGACACTGATATCACTCGCGCATGTGCCTGCTGGCGTGATTGGCAAAACCGTGAAGATTAAAGGAGTGCAAGAATGAAAGACCGTAACCATGATGATGCGATGGCAGAAATATTTCATGATGACCCTGAGTTGGCAGCAGCTACCCTTGATGCCATTTTAGCAGATGGTGACCAGGGGGAATTGCTTGTAACACTGCGTCAAATGGCAAAAGCTTATGGTGGTGTTCAAGCTGT
>NZ_LR607315.1:0-1119 GCF_902162175.1 Bartonella saheliensis | reverse complement strand
GTAATTTCAGCATCTTCACCACGACCGATCAAGCCAAGTTCAGAAATACCTGCTACTTCTGTTGTAAAACGGACACAACGTGTACAATGAATGCAGCGTGTCATAACCGTTTTCACCAGTGGTCCAATATATTTATCTTCTACAGCACGCTTATTTTCTGTATAGCGAGAACAATCACGTCCATAGAGCATTGCTTGATCTTGAAGATCACATTCTCCACCCTGATCACAGACAGGACAATCCAAAGGGTGATTAATGAGAAGGAACTCCATCACACCTTCACGGGCTTTTTTTACCATCTCTGTATTGGTAAAAATTTCTGGTGCTTCACCATTAGGCCCTGCACGCAAATCACGAACCCCCATAGCACAAGAAGCCTGAGGTTTTGGAGGTCCTCCCTTAACCTCAACCAAGCACATGCGACAATTTCCAGCAATTGATAAAGTTTCATGAAAACAAAAACGTGGCACTTCAGCACCAGCCGCCTCCGCTGCCTGAAGCAACGTATAGTAATCAGGGACTTCAATCTCTTTACCATCAACTTTGATATTTATCATCACCCATCCAGCCTGCGGATAATCCACTTAAACTTGCATTTCATTGCTCTTAAAACAAAGACCTCTATCCAATCACTTCCAAAGCAATATTTTTCCTTTGCACGACATTTCGCGTGTATTCATCAATTCTACGCTCAATTTCTGGGCGAAAATTGCGGATTAACCCCTGTATAGGCCATGCCGCCGCATCACCAAGAGCGCAAATCGTATGCCCTTCAACCTGTTTAGACACTTCAAACAAAAGATCAATCTCACGTTTTTGTGCTCTTCCCTCAACCATACGCCCTAAAAGACGCATCATCCACCCTGTACCTTCACGACACGGCGTACACTGACCACAACTTTCATGTTTGAAAAAAGCCGCTATACGCCAAATTGCCTTGATAATATCCGTTGATTTATCCATAACAATGACACCGCCAGTACCAAAAGAAGACCCGACATCGCGCATCCCGTCAAAATCCATGATCGCATCAACCATCTCTTCTCCACGAACAACAGGACAAGAAGCACCTCCTGGAATCACTGCTAAAAGATTATTCCATCCGCCACGAATACCACC
>NZ_LR607282.1:0-2565 GCF_902162175.1 Bartonella saheliensis | reverse complement strand
AAAGCTTAATTGTAGAGCTGTATAATGAATTTTTCCGTTATGCTTTTCCACGTACAGTAGAAAAATTAGGAATTGTTTATACCCCCATTGAGGTTGTTGATTTTATCATTCATTCTGTTGATGATGTTTTACGCAATGAATTTGGAAAAAGTCTAGGATCACGTGGTGTTTCTATTCTTGATCCTTTTACGGGTACTGGTACCTTTATCACACGGTTGTTACAATCAAATCTTATAAAACCAGAAGACATGGAATATAAATACCGTTATGATATCCATGCTAATGAGATTGTCTTGCTAGCCTATTACATAGCAGCCATTAATATTGAAGCAACCTATCATGGTCTTATGAAAGGGAATTATATCCCGTTCAAGCATATTGGTTTAACCGATACATTCCAAATGCTTGAAAGGAAAGACTTGTTACAAGAACTATTTAAAGAAAACAGTGAATATTTAGAACATCAGAAAAATCTAAATATCGAAGTTATCTTTGGCAATCCTCCTTATTCCACAGGGCAAAAAAGTGAAAATGATAATGCAAAAAATACTCCTTATCCCATATTGAATAACCGTATTGGAGAAACTTATGCTGCTCAATCAAAAGCAACTTGCGTACAAGCACTTTATGACAGTTATATACGAGCAATTCGTTGGGCAAGTGACCGTATACAAAACTGTGGTGTTGTTGGTTTTGTTACAAATGCGGGTTTTGTAGATACTAAATCTATGGATGGTTTAAGAAAATGCCTCGTTGAAGAATTTAGCAGCCTTTATATTTTCCATTTACAGGGGAATGCGCGAACTTCTGGAGAACAACGTAAAAAAGAAGGTGGTGGAATTTTTGGCGAAGGTTCTAGAGCGCCTATTGCTATTTCTATTCTCGTAAAAAATCCAGAAACTCAACAGCGTGGAAAAATATATTTCCATGCTGTGGAAGATTACTGCACAAGAGAAAAAAAGCTTAAGATAATTAAGGACTTTGGTAGTATTGATGGTATTACACGTAAAAACAGTTGGCAAATAATTACACCAGACAGACATGGTGATTGGCTTGGTCAACGTGATGATAGTTTCGAGACATTCTTAACTTTAGGTGACAAGAACAATCATAAAAAACTCTTTGAAGCTTTTTCTCTTGGAGTTGTAACCAATCGTGATGCTTGGGCATATAATTCAAGCCATGAAGTTTTAGAAAAAAACATGAGTAATATGATTACTTTCTATAATAGTGAAGTAAAACGTTTTAAAGATGCTTATGGACATGTTGATCGCAGGATACGTAAAAATGCTATAAACAATTTTGTAAATTCTGATGAAAGTAAAATCAGTTGGAGCCGTGCTCTTAAACAAGATTTGGAAAAAGGAAAGTTTTTTGAATTTGAAGATAAATGCCTTATTCAAAGCCTATATCGTCCTTTTACACAACAATGGCTCTATTATAATCGCGCCTTCAATGAAATGGTTTATCAAATGCCGCGCATATTTCCGATAGGACAAGCGGTTGAAAATAGAATGATACAATTTACAGGTACAGGAGCAAAAAAAGACTTTTCCGTACTTATGATTAAGACTGTGTCTGATCTTCAGATAATAGAGAATGGTCAATGCTTTCCACGCTATATTTATGAAGATACTACGGTTTTAAAAAGTAAAAGTGAAAAACAATCCAATTTATTTGCAAATGCTACAGAAAATAGCAAATCAGCTTGCTTACAGAGGCGTGATGCCATTACTGATGAGGGATTAGCACATTTTAAAGCGGCTTATCCTAATGAAACCATAACAAAAGATGATCTATTCTATTATGTTTACGGAATTTTACATTCGGAAGATTATCGTACTCGTTATGCTGATAACCTCTCTAAAGAATTACCTCGCATTCCTTGTGTAAAAAGCGCTGAAGATTTTTGGAAATTTGTGACAGCGGGGCGTGAACTAGGTCATTTGCACGTAAATTATGAAGATGTGGAACCTTATCCAGTGACCTTTAAAAAAGGCAATCCAAAACAGACTGATATCTCTAATCCAGAAAAGTTTTATTACGTGACTGAAATGCAATTCTTTAGCAAAAATAAGATAAAAGATAAATCTACTGTTTTTTACAATAACAATATCACAATAACAAACATTCCTCTTGAAGCTTATGAGTATATCGTCAATGGCAAACCCGCTCTTGAATGGGTTATGGAACGTCAATGTGTTAAAACTGACAAAAAGAGTGGTATTGTGAATGATGCCAATCGCTATGCTGTTGAGACAATGGGGAACCCTGCTTATCCATTGGAATTATTTCAAAGGGTTATTACTGTAAGTTTAGAGACAATGAAAATCGTTAAGAACTTACCAAAATTAGAAATAAGAGAAACTGAATAAGCTTATAAAGCATGCTTATAATGGGCATGCTAATCTTATTAAGGGGTATAGAACTTATAAGCGTAATCTATACCTCTTTTATTAAGTTAATTAGATACAATCTTAAAAGGAGTGTTTATATGCGTTATTCTAAAAAGAAATCATTTGCACTTTTAAACACCCTTATTTGGATTGCCTTTAAGAGGTTATA
>NZ_LR607281.1:0-2682 GCF_902162175.1 Bartonella saheliensis | reverse complement strand
ATTCAGATAGCCTTTGTCGCTCTCACTCCACCACACAAGGTTTTCATTGCGCTGATAAACATCCTTAAAATCTTGATCCTTGTTGGTCAGAAACTTAATCTTCCCCTACATACTCCTTAATTCTTTTGTATAAAAATTACTTATATAATACTGAGGATCTCTAGAAAGATTAAAGATTTCCCATTACCAATATCATCTCCTCCATAATTTTTTCCAAAAGCGCTTGTAAAAAGGGATAGGTTGCGGAATGGGAGGGGTATCAGTTTTTTCAATTGGTTGATCACCATCAAGTATCTCATCTCCCGCGTGTACTATAATCCTTTTGCAAAGGAATTCATAAAAATTACTCGCGTAATATTCGCAATCGCCCAATGCAAGCCTGACATAGAGTGGGCATTCACCATCCTGAAACTGCGTATAATCAAAATAAAAGGTTTCATCAAAATCAGCGTAACACACGACAAGCTGTTCTGGTGTTGCAAAACCACGTTTTCTAGCATTTAAGTTTTGGTAAACAATATCACCACCAGGGATATCTGCTCCACACTCCTTATAAAGACTAAAGATTTCTTCACCGCCAATTTCTCCTCCTACATATTTTTTTAAAAAGCTCTTATAAGACGATGTAAATTGTAAACCGAGAGCCTTCTCCTCCTTTTCAATCCGTAGATCATCAGCCGCATTTTCTTCAGTCCGAAAATTGATAATATCATTATATTTATCAACTAATACTACAATATCATCTAAGGTATAGGTTTTCATTCATTATTCTCCATCAATTATTTTATAAGTCTCTGTTTTTTCTCTTTTCATCAACCGTAGAGCATTATTGCCGATGCTCCTGTCTCCATCTGTTAAAATCTAGACCTATGATACCCCATCTCATATCGATTATTTCTCCTAAATTACTGTTTTTTTGTTCTCTATACCCTTTAGCACGTTCCTTCCAATATTCCTCTCTCCACTTATCAAACTTTTTTCTATCTATAAGCGATTGATGTGTTTTTGGATTATCATGAATCACAGAAGTATATTTTTGATGAAATTCCTTACTCGTTTCTGCTATGGCGCCCTCAGGGGTTTGCTTTAGATGGTGCAACTCAATAGACTCACTATCATGTCCTATAGGTGCTCTTCCTGTTTCCATTCTTTCAACATTGGTGCCCCACACTTCTTTTTTATTTTCAGTCCATTTAACAATTCTGTCAGGATCAAACAAATCATCTCTCTGATAGACTTTGTTTGTCTGACCAAATTTGCTATCGGTAAATTTAATGGGTTTTCCTTTTAACCAATTCTTTTTTTCTTTAGCAGCTTCTTTGGTCAGTTCTTTTTTCGCTTCAAGCTTGGCAAGATCTCCCTGAGCTATAAGTTCTGCAAGATTTTTCTTGGAAGCGAATTGGGCAAAATCTTTCCTCGCCATGAATTTGATCAGAGTTTTTTCGGTAAGCTTTACGCCGCCCTTTACTGCTCCAGCAACTACTGTCATTAGGGATGCTATATCCGTCAATAATTTTCCAAGTTCAACACCCGCTTTAAAGGATCCACCAGCACCGGCTCGCTCATATTCTTCCGCCATTTTATTAATGCGATCTACATAGGATTGCCCAATGGTCCGCCCAATTGTCGCCCAAATTTCACCACTGTTCAACAAGTCGTTAAGTGCTTTCAAAGTCTCTTTGGGATGAAGGCCAATTTGCACAAAACCATCAACCGTATCGTATAATTCAGCCGGTACACCAGCGACCATACCAGCCAAAAGGCTTAAATTTTGCCCTGTACTAATCGCAGACCATTTCGCAGACACTTCTGCTTGACATAAAAGGTCAGGACACTCCTTTAATTCTTTATCCATTTGGGCTATTTGCGCACTGCTGAGGTAGTTATTTTCCGCGGCATTACCAGCAGCATCAGCGCCGGTATTGACATCCCCACCAGCAAGGGCGGCAGCAAAGCCCCCCGCAATGCGCGCAACATCAATGGTCTGCTCTTTAAAGCCAGCAAATTGTGCATCAATCTTGGCGGTGATGCGGGCTTGTTCTTCCGGCGTTGGGGTGCGACCATCTAATGCCCCCATTTCCTCTTTGATAATGTTTTGCATCCACAGTTTAAACTGGAGCATTGCGGCGGCTTCACCTACAGCCCCTCCCACGGCGCCAGCCGTACAATCACCACTCGCTGTCGCACCGACAATACAGCCAAGCCCCGCATGAGCTATAATTTGCGTCACCGTGTCTATTTTGCCCTCTGCTTTAGCGGTACCAATTTCTTCCGCTAATGTTTTGCCAAGGGTTCCTGACAGCGCTGTGCGCAGATTGTTAAAAAAGTTTTTGTCAAGTGAACCACCTTCAAGAGCCGTTTGAACGCCCGTGCCAATGGCGGCTTTGATCAGATTCCTTTCTGCCTCACGCGTGATACGATCAACCAAAGGGGCGGTTTTGGATAAGGATTGTCCAACACCAGCCATCTCTGTGAATTGACTGGTTAAACCTGCTGTCAACATTGAAGAGACAATGCCCAAAACATTCTTCGATGAGCCTAGCTCATGAAGTGCCTCGGCAATGTTGCCGCGATTATTGACAAGAGCCACAGCACTTTTGTTGATCAGCGCCTGTACCCCTGCTTGTATCGCTGCATTCATGGCTGTGCTGGAGCCAACACCCAATGCACTGGCAATGGCAC
>NZ_LR607314.1:0-1184 GCF_902162175.1 Bartonella saheliensis | reverse complement strand
ACCATTATTTACTCAATGATCTTAGAAACGATACCGGCACCAACAGTACGACCACCTTCACGAATAGCAAAGCGAAGCTTCTCTTCCATGGCAATAGGAACAATCAGTGAAACATCCATCGCAACATTATCACCAGGCATAACCATCTCTGTACCTTCTGGAAGCGTCACAATCCCTGTTACATCTGTGGTACGAAAATAAAACTGAGGGCGATAATTCGTGAAAAATGGAGTATGACGACCTCCCTCATCTTTCGTTAAAATATAGGCCTCTGCTTTAAATCTCGTATGGGGAGTAACAGAACCAGGCTTCGCCAAAACCTGTCCACGCTCAATCCCTTCACGATCAACACCACGAAGCAGCGCTCCAATATTATCGCCTGCTTGACCTTGATCCAAAAGCTTGCGGAACATTTCAACACCGGTAACTGTCGTCTTGGAAGTCGGACGAATACCTATAATTTCTATTTCCTCACCAACCTTAATAACACCACGCTCAACACGACCCGTAACAACTGTTCCACGTCCCGAAATGGAGAAAACATCCTCAATCGGCATCAAAAATGGCTGATCAACAGGACGCTCTGGGGTGGGGATATAATTATCAACTTCACTCATCAAAAGACGGACTGCATCTTCTCCAATGCTTTTATCTTTATCTTCAAGCGCTGCCAACGCAGAGCCTTTCACTATCGGTATTTCATCTCCTGGAAAATCATACTTTGATAATAACTCACGAACCTCAAGCTCAACAAGCTCCAAAAGCTCCGCATCATCAACCTGATCAACTTTATTGAGGAAAACAACAATCGCTGGAACACCAACTTGGCGCGCCAACAAAATATGCTCACGGGTCTGAGGCATTGGGCCATCAGCTGCAGAAACAACCAAAATTGCCCCATCCATCTGCGCTGCCCCTGTAATCATGTTTTTAACATAATCCGCGTGTCCAGGACAATCAACATGCGCATAGTGGCGTTTCTCTGTTTCATATTCAACATGCGCAGTAGAAATCGTAATTCCACGAGCACGTTCCTCTGGTGCAGCATCAATTTGGTCATAGGCTTTAAATTCACCAAAATATTTCGTAATCGCTGCTGTCAACGACGTCTTCCCATGATCAACGTGACCAATCGTTCCTATATTAACATGCGGTTTTGTACGTTCAAATTTGCTCTTTGCCAT
>NZ_LR607280.1:0-2725 GCF_902162175.1 Bartonella saheliensis | reverse complement strand
CAGCTTCTATGGTCACATGCTTGATGCTTTCATTCAGATAGCCTTTGTCGCTCTCACTCCACCACACAAGGTTTTCATTGCGCTGATAAACATCCTTAAAATCTTGATCCTTGTTGGTCAGAAACTTAATCTTCCCCTACATACTCCTTAATTCTTTTACAGAAAAACTCATAAAAATTACTCGTGTAATACTGTGGCTCTTTAGAAAGACGAGAGATTTTCTCACCTCCTCGTGTCATCTCCCCCATAACTTTTTCCAAAAGCACTTGTAAAAAGGGATAGGTTGCGGAATGGGAGGGGTATCAGGTTTTTCAATTGGTTGATCACCTTCAGGTATCTCAGCTCCCACGCTTTCTTTAATTCTTTTACAAAGGAATTCATAAAAATTACTCGCGTAATATTCGCACTCTTCAGATGGAAGCATGACATAGAGTGGACATTCTCCATTCCGAAACTGCGTATAATCAAAATAAAAGGTTTCACCAAAACCAGCATCACAAACGATAAGCTGTTCTGGTGTCGCAAAACCACGTTTCCTATCATTTAAATTTTGGAAAACAATATCATCAAAAGGAATATCCTTTCCACAATCTTTATAAAGACTATAGATTTCATAACCAGCAATGTCCCCGCCTTTATAATGTTTTAAAAAATTCTTGTAAGAGGATGTGAATTGTAAACCAAGAGCTTTCTCCGCCTTTTCAATCACGAGATCATCAACTGCATTTTCTTCAGAACAAAAATTAACAATATCACCATCATATTTATCAACTAATACTGCAACATCATCTAAGGTATAGGTTTTCATTCATTATTCTCCATCAATTATTTTATAAGTCCCTTTTTCTCTTTTCATCAACCGTAGAGCATTACTGCCGCTGCTCCTGTCCCCATCTGTTAAAATCTAGACCTATAATACCCCATTTCATATCGATTATTCCTCCTAAATGACTATTTTTTTGTTCTCTATACCCTTTAGCACGTTCCTTCCAAAATTCCTCTCTCTGCTTCTCAAACTTTTTTCTATCTATAAGCGATTGGTGTGTTTTTGGATTATCATGAATCACAGAAGTATATTTTTTATGAAATTCATGGCTCATTGCTGCTAAGGGACCTTCAGGGGTTTGATTTAGGTGATGCAACTCAACAGACTTATCATCAAATCCTATAGGTGCTCTTCCTGTTTCCATTCTCTCAAGATTAGTGCCCCATACGTCTTTTTTATTTACTGTCCATTTAACCCTTTTGTTAGGATCAAACAAATCGTCTCTCCAATAGATTTTGTATGTCTCACCAAATTTGCTATCGGTAAATTTAATGGGTTTTCCTTTTAACCAATTCTTTTTTTCTTTAGCAGCTTCTTTGATCAGTTCTTTCCTAGCAGCAAGTTTGTCAAGATCTCCCTGAGCTATAAGTTCTGCAAGATTTTTCTTGGAAGCGAATTGGGCAAAATCTTTCCTCGCCAGGAATTTGATCAGAGTTTTTTCGGTAAGCTTTACACCTCCCTTAGCTGCTCCAACAATTCCTGTCATTAGGGATGCTATATCCGTCAATAATTTTCCAAGTTCAACACCCGCTTTAAAGGATCCACCAGCACCGGCTCGCTCATATTCCTCCGCCAGTTTATTAATGCGATCTACATAGGATTGCCCAAGGGTCCGCCCAATTGTCGCCCAAACTTCACCACTGTTCAACAAGTCGTTAAGTGCTTTCAAAGTCTCTTTGGGATGAAGGCCAATTTGCACAAAACCATCAACCGTATCGTATAATTCAGCCGGTACACCAGCGACCATACCAGCCAAAAGGCTTAAATTTTGCCCTGTACTAATCGCAGACCATTTCGCAGACACTTCTGCTTGACATAAAAGGTCAGGACACTCCTTTAATTCTTTATCCATCTGGGCTATTTGCGCACTGCTGAGGTAGTTATTTTCCGCGGCATTACCAGCAGCATCAGCGCCGGTATTAACATCCCCACCAGCAAGGGCGGCAGCAAAGCCCCCCGCTATGCGCGCGATATCAATGGTGTGCTCTCTAAAGTCTGCAAATTGTGCATCAATTTTTGCGGTGATGCGGGCTTGTTCTTCCGGCGTTGGGGTGCGACCATCTAATGCCCCCATTTCCTCTTTCACAATGTTTTGCATCCACAGTTTAAACTGGAGCATGGCTGCGGCTTCACCTACAACACCCCCCACTGCGCCAGCCGTACAATCACCACTCGCTGTCGCACCGACAATACAGCCAAGACCGGCATGGGCTACAATTTGCGTCACCGTGTCTATTTTACCCTCTGCCTTAGCGGTACCAATTTCTTCCGCTAATGTTTTCCCAAGGGTTCCTGAAAGGGCGGTGCGTAGATTATTAAAAAAGTTTTTGTCAAGTGAACCACCTTCAAGAGCCGTTTGAACGCCCGTGCCAATGGCGGCTTTGATCAGATTCCTTTCTGCCTCACGGGTAATACGATCAACCAAAGGGGCGGTTTTGGATAAGGATTGTCCAACACCGGCCATCTCTGTGAATTGACTGGTTAAACCTGCTGTTAACATTGAAGAGACAATGCCCAAAACATTCTTCGATGAGCCTAGCTCATGAAGTGCATCGGCAATGTTGCCGCGATTATTGACAAGAGCCACAGCACTTTTGTTGATCAGCGCCTGTACCCCTGCTTGTATCGCTGCATTCATGGCTGTGCTGGAGCCAACACCCAATGCACTGGCAATGGCAC
>NZ_LR607279.1:0-2833 GCF_902162175.1 Bartonella saheliensis | reverse complement strand
AGGACAACAGATTCATAAGTGATTAGCAAACAGACATTGGTGCAACAATTTTAGAAGAATTAAGCAAACAGCAAGCCTCATGGCAAAAGAGAAGTTGCAGCTATCGACATGCCAAAAACGACAAAAAGCACGCTCTACTAGCACCCACCCCCCAAACATTTCCCAACAACTTCCCCATCACAAATACCCACCCACAACTCTCAAGCCAACATCTTCCAACCAACACCACTTCACCAAACATCACGCCACCAACAACAAAGCCTACCCTCCTTAGCAAACCACATCTTTGATCAAGCAAACAAAGGAAAACTGCCCCTGCCATCCCACTCTCCGCAGAGCTGTTTAACACACCCCCCAAGCGCAGCCACCCCACCTGCCCTCTCCCTCACATCTCCAAAACACACAAGCGAAAGCCCAAAGCCGTATGACGTTCCCCAAAGGACAACAGATTCATAAGTGATTAGCAAACAGACATTGGTGCAACAATTTTAGAAGAATTAAGCAAACAGCAAGCCTCATGGCAAAAGAGAAGTTGCAGCTATCGACATGCCAAAAACGACAAAAAAACACTTTAAAGGAGATTGGCAAAACCTACTGCCCCATAAAGCGCATTGCACCATGTATCTTACCCAAAAATTGAAGAGATAAAAGAACGTCAAGAAAAACTTGCCATTTTTTCTTCTCATCATCGGCTATCACAGCCCAACAACAAAATGATGCGCTTTACCGCAACCTTATCAATGATACATCAAATGAATATGAGCACAATTTTAAAGAATTTTTTTTGAACACGCCTAAGGGGACAGAACAGAAGAACAGACATATACAAGCCTCTGTTTTCCACCCCTAGCCAGAAAAACTTCTCTGCGTCTCAGCAAGTAAGATGCAATAAAGGGCTTTGCCGCACCAATATGCACACAAAGCTTTGCCCATTCACCAAAAAACCTCGACATTCTCACACAGCTGCAGGCGTACACAAACCATAGCTTCACCACCACAAAGCCATACCACCAACACAGGAAGCCCCCTTAACAAAAACCATTTTATTGGAAATCTTGCTTCTTGAAGTGCTCGCGCTCTCATGACAGTTTGATAAAATCTTTATTCCATATCCTTTTGCTCTGTTCAGATTTTCATCTCTCTCAAAGACATGGTATTATTTTATCATTTTCCCCATACATAAGAACATTTTTAGACTTATTTTTCTTATCGAAGTTCTCTTTTTGACAAAAACAATAGGCTTCTTCACCACAAGAGTGTGTTGCCGATAACATTCTAAAATATGAACACTACGTTTTGAACAAAACAGCTCTATTTCAGAAGAGATCATTGCATAAGAGGAGAAAAAAGAACAGTTATCCAATGATTTTTCTCCTGCATAATATTTCATTATGTGGATTTTTACCATACTAAAAATTTTTAGGCATATAACTTATAAAGCTTATATTTATGAAGCAAAATCAAGCAAAAGCCAAACAACAGCAGACGAATACACGCCTCATATACCCTAAATGTATTCATAACTATAGATTTTTGCGTTTCTTTTACGACTATAGTGACCTACTCAGCTTATGATACAAACATTACGAGTATTAAAGAGGCAAAATCAACAGCTATAGAACATACGATACCCAATGAATATAAGATACAAAAACATAAATTTTCTTGACTATCTTATTTACTCACGAATATATCTAAAGTTCACGGGATGCACCCAACCCTCAATAATGGTGCACCCCGCCTCTTAGGATGCATTCCACCCTCAAAGAATGCATCCAAATCCACGGGGTGCACCCAACCCTCAATAACAGTGCACCCCGCCTCTCAGGATGCATTCCAACCCTCAAAGAATGCATCCAAATCTCACGGGGTGCACCCAACCCTCAATAACAGTGCACCCCGCCCCTCAAAGAATGCATTCCAACCCTGAAAGAATGCATCCAAATCTCACGGGGTGCACCCAACCCTCAATAACAGTGCACCCCGCCCCTCAAAGAATGCATTCCAACCCTGAAAGAATGCATCCGATCTCACGGGGTGCACCTAACCCTCAATAACAGTGCACCCCGCCTTTAGGATGCATTCACCCCTCAAAGAACGCATCCAATCTTACGGGGTGCACCTAACCCTCAATAATGGTGCACCCCGCCTCTTAGGATGCATTCCAACCCTCAAAGAACGCATCCAATCTTACGGGGTGCACCCAACCCTCAATAACAGTGCACCCCGCCCCTCATAGGATGTATTGCGTTTTTATGGGTCTTCCCTCTTTCCCATAATGCAAAACAGAAATTTGCCAGCGGCTATTTCTGTTGTTCATCATATGAGTATGTGAACTAAAACCTCCAAACCCTCCTTTGTAAAATAGAGTTTGAAAGAATTGATTGAGGCAATTAAGGGTAAATTTTGTCAATTTCTGGGCAAATTTTATTCTTTTTTATGAATGTTGCATTTTTACTATAGTCGTTTAAAATGAATTTATGTATAACACATTTTGATATTTATTTATCATAAATAAATATAGGAGAAAAACTATGAATATCAGATATTTTTTCATAGCGAGTGCTGTAACAAGTGGTTTAGCTCTAGCGATTCAACAGTCTGATCGTATAGTCAATACAAAACCCTCTCCTATTGTTGCTCCTTATACTGTTGAAAAAACGCATTTACATTTTTTCCAACAAGTAAGAGGTACATCGGATACATTGAATATACTTTCAAAAGAAGGTAAAACTATAGCGAAATACAAAGCGATAGAAGACATATATCAACAAGGTAAAAATTTATTACATTCATTAATGAGCTTTTCACGCGCTATTATACTCTATAACAT
>NZ_LR607278.1:0-2887 GCF_902162175.1 Bartonella saheliensis | reverse complement strand
CTGGTCTGGAAGCTTGTCCCCATGGTTTTCGTTCTAGTTTACGCGATTGGCTTGCTGAAACAACCGATGCTCCCTATGAGGTTGCTGAAACCATTCTAGGTCATACGGTTGGGGGGAAAGTGGAGCGCGCCTATCGTCGTACAGACTATTTAGAACAGCGTCGTATCTTTATGGATAAGTGGGCTTCTTATGTTACTGGTTAAAACAATAAAAGTTGTGGATAGCTCTATCTCTCTTTTTCGCATTACATCCATAATGGATAATATAATCACAAATTATGGCTTCTCTTGAATAAAAAATCACAAGATGTTGTTTTTTTACTGGAAAAGTTTGATACAAATTGCTATTTATATATGGAAAATCAACATCGATTCGATCACTTAGATAAAGAGGGGACTTCATGATTCCACATGAACCACTTCTCACAGTACGTGAGAGTGCAAAAATACTTAATATAAGCGTTTCAACACTTTGGCGGCGGGTCGCTGATGGCTCGGTGCCAAAACCTTTAAAGATTGGCTCTTTAGCGCGTTGGCTACAATCTGACCTTAGCGATGTAATCGAAAAGGCAAAAAACCAACGTGGCAACGACGCCGCCTAAAGAAAACTTCGCCTTATAGGACAGACAAAGTATTTCGACTTTCGCAAATCCCGAAATAACAGAATCTGTCTTGTAATGCAAGTAGCAGAAAGGGATTTTATGCATTTTACAAATGCGACAACAAGCAATGCTTATGCATTGCATACAACAGCTCAAAAAATTACTTGTGAATTAAGTGGGGTTTGGCATGGGCGTTATGGAACAGCCCGTTGTCCAGCCCATGATGATCAATTGCCTAGCTTATCTCTTTCCAATGGATATGATGGGCGTCTCTTACTCTATTGTTATGCTGGCTGCTCTTTTAAAGAGATCATACAAGCGCTTAGAAGAATTGGCTTGCTGGGTAAGCAAGCTTATGATCACACGCTTTCTTTCTCAAAACAGTTTTGTACTGATCTTAAAAGAACAAAACAGAAAGCAGAAAGAGCAAAAAAGATTTGGCAACAGAGCCAACCAATAAAAGATACTTTAGCAGAAACCTATTTACGTATGCGGGGGATCACATGTGAATTGCCTGCTGATTTACGCTTTCACGACAAATGCCCACACCCATTAGGAATGATACTGCCCGCGTTGGTTGCTCTTATTAAGGGGGCTGGTTCCTTTGCCATTCATAGGACCTTTTTACAAGCCAATGGCTGCAAAATAGATCAGAAACCAGCAAAAGCCATGTTGGGGGCTGTCATGGGCGGTGCTGTGCATTTAAGCCAAGATAATCCAGAACATCTTGTCATTTGTGAAGGCATTGAAACTGGTCTTTCCTTACTGTCTGGATTGTTATCAGAGCCCGTGAATGTATGGGCGTCTCTTTCTACCAGTGGCATGATGCGTGTGAATTTTCCTCGTACAAAAGGACGTTTGACAATCGCAATGGACGGCGATGATGCGGGTCGTAAAGCAGGTTTTACCCTTGCAAAGCGTGCTTATAGCCAAGGCTTTGAGGTCTTTATGATGCAAGCTCCAAAAGGAATGGACTTTAATAATGTACTACTTTCTCAAAAGAGGGAACTATGAAAGAGTGTAATTTACAAAACAACAATGAAAATACCCCCGTCAATGATAACGATAATACTTGTTTAAAAGCCATTCCTTATGAACAAGCCTTGCAACAAAATGGTTGGGGGAAATTAAAATCCATTGCTACGACTCTTTTACCCGTCGAGCCTTTTAGTCTTTTACAGCTTCCAACATCATTAATAAACTATGTTTATGACGTTGCTGATATACAACAATCTTCTATCGATTTTGTGGCTATCTCTGCTTTATGTGGTTTGGCGGCTGTCATTGGTAATGGCGTGCGTATTGCTCCAAAACAACATGCCAATTGGACAATTGTTCCTAATCTCTGGGGTGCCATTGTGGGGCAACCTTCAACCATGAAAACACCGACCATGGAAGCTGCTTTAGCTCCTCTCTATGCCTTTCAAGAGGAATGGTATCAAGAATGGGTAAAGCAGAAAAAAAGCCAAGAAACAAAAGATATTCTGGTTGAATTAGACAAAAGAGAAAAGAAAAAACAAGCCTATAAAGCATTCAAAGATCAAGACGAGGAACAAGCCCTTGCTCTTCTTTCTCAAGCTCTTGAACACAAAGAAACTGATGATGATGACACGCTTAATAAACGACGTCTTATTGTCAACGATGTCACGGTCGAAAAGCTTGGGGAATTGTTAAAAGAAAACCCCCGTGGTCTATTGTTGGTTCGTGATGAATTGTCTGGGTTTTTATCTAATTTGGAGAGAAAGGAATATCAAACAGACCGTTCTTTCTATCTAACAGCTTTTAATGGCAATAAGCCATACACCTATGACCGTATAGAACGTGGAACTATTCATATTTCCAATGCAACCCTTTCCGTCATTGGGGGCATTCAACCTTCACGGATTATTCCCATTATTCAAGCCATGCACCGTGGAATAAACGATGATGGTTTATTGCAACGATTTCAAATGCTGGTGTGGCCCGATGAACGAAAAGAGCGTGACTGGGTTGATAGACCACCCAATCAAGAGGCATGGGAAAGCTATCATGAGGTCTTTCGTTCTCTTTATGATAAACCATTAGGATTACCAAAACACCCTATCACCATGCGTTTTTCTGCTGATGCTCAAGAGATGTTTCGTGAATGGTGGGAAAAGTTGCAAAAAACAATCAAAGGAGAAAATTTCTCTACAAGTTTACAATCATATCTTTTGAAAATGGATAAAACCATACCAACCCTTGCGTTGATTTTTGAACTGTGTGAAGGCGGGCGTTTTGAAATCAATAGAAATGCCCTTGAGAGAG
>NZ_LR607277.1:0-2908 GCF_902162175.1 Bartonella saheliensis | reverse complement strand
CTGGTCTGGAAGCTTGTCCCCATGGTTTTCGTTCTAGTTTACGCGATTGGCTTGCTGAAACAACCGATGCTCCCTATGAGGTTGCTGAAACCATTCTAGGTCATACGGTTGGGGGGAAAGTGGAGCGTGCCTATCGTCGTACAGACTATTTAGAACAGCGTCGTATCTTTATGGATAAGTGGGCTTCTTATGTTACTGGTTAAAACAATAAAAGTTGTGGACAGCTCTATCTCTCTTTTTCGCATTACATCCATAATGGATAATATGATCACAAATTATGGCTTCTCTTGAATAAAAAATAACAAGATGTTGTTTTTTTACTGGAAAAGTTTGATACAAATTGCTATTTATATATAGAAAATCAACGTCGATTCGACCACTTAGATAAAGAGGGGACTTCATGATTCCACATGAACCACTTCTCACAGTACGTGAAAGTGCAAAAATACTCAATATAAGCGTTTCAACACTTTGGCGGCGGGTCGCTGATGGCTCGGTGCCAAAGCCTTTAAAGATTGGCTCTTTAGCGCGTTGGCTACAATCTGACCTTTACGATGTAATCGAAAAAGCAAAAAACCAACGTGGCAACGACGCCGCCTAAAGAAAACTTCGCCTTATAGGACAGACAAAGTATTTCGACTTTCGCAAATCCTGAAATAACAGAATCTGTCTTGTAATGCAAGTAGCAGAAAGGGATTTTATGCATTTTACAAATGCGACAACAAGCAATGCTTATGCATTGCACACAACAGCTCAAAAAATTACTTGTGAATTAAGTGGGGTTTGGCATGGGCGTTATGGAACAGCCCGTTGTCCAGCCCATGATGATCAATTGCCTAGCTTATCTCTTTCCAATGGACATGATGGGCGTCTCTTACTCTATTGTTATGCTGGCTGTTCTTTTAGAGAGATCATACAAGCGCTTAGAAGAATTGGCTTGCTTGGGAAACAAGCCTTTGTTGATATTGATAAAGCCTATAATCACACGCTCTCTTTCTCAAAACAGTTTTCTGCTGATCTCAAACGAGTAAAGCAGAAAGCAGAGAGAGCAAAAGCAATTTGGCAACAAAGCCAACCAATAAAAGATACTTTAGCAGAAACCTATTTACGCATGCGGGGTATTACGTGTGACTTATTTCCTTGTTTACGATTTCACGACAAATGTCCACATCCATTAGGAATGATGCTGCCCGCGTTGGTAGCACTTATTAAGGGGGCTGGCTCTTTTGCCATTCATAGAACCTTTTTACAAGCCAATGGCTGCAAAACAGATCAGAAACCAGCAAAAGCCATGTTGGGTTCTGTCATGGGCGGTGCTGTGCATTTAAGTCAAGCCAATCCAAAACATCTGGTTATTTGTGAAGGCATTGAAACTGGTCTGTCTCTGCTGTCTGGATTGATATTAGAGCCCGTGAATTTATGGGCGTCTCTTTCAACAAGTGGCATGATGCGTGTGAATTTACCCCCGATAAAAGCACGTCTGACAATCGCAATGGACGGTGATGATGCGGGTCGTAAAGCAGGTTTTAACCTTGCAAAGCGTGCGTATAGCCAAGGCTTTGAGGTCTTTATGATGCAAGCTCCAAAAGGAATGGACTTTAATAATGTACTACTTTCTCAAAAGAGGGAACTATGAAAGAGTGTAATTTACAAAACAACAATGAAAATACCCCCGTCAATGATAACGATAATACTTGTTTAAAAGCCATTCCTTATGAACAAGCCTTGCAACAAAATGGTTGGGGGAAATTAAAATCCATTGCTACGACTCTTTTACCCGTCGAGCCTTTTAGTCTTTTACAGCTTCCAACATCATTAATAAACTATGTTTATGACGTTGCTGATATACAACAATCTTCTATCGATTTTGTGGCTATCTCTGCTTTATGTGGTTTGGCGGCTGTCATTGGTAATGGCGTGCGTATTGCTCCAAAACAACATGCCAATTGGACAATTGTTCCTAATCTCTGGGGTGCCATTGTGGGGCAACCTTCAACCATGAAAACACCTACCATGGAAGCTGCTTTAGCTCCTCTCTATGCCTTTCAAGAGGAATGGTATCAAGAATGGGTAAAGCAGAAAAAAAGCCAAGAAACAAAAGATATTTTGATTGAATTAGACAAACGAGAAAAGAAAAAACAAGCCTGCAAAGCACTCAAAGATCAAGACGAGGAACAAGCCCTTGCTCTTCTTTCTCAATCTCTTGAACATGAAGAAAGTGATGATGATGACACGCTTAATAAACGACGTCTTATCGTCAATGATGTCACGGTTGAAAAGCTTGGGGAATTGTTAAAAGAAAACCCCCGTGGTCTGTTGTTGGTTCGTGATGAATTGTCTGGGTTTTTAGCCAATTTGGAGAGAAAGGAATATCAAGCAGACCGTTCTTTTTATCTAACAGCTTTTAATGGCAATAAGCCATACACCTATGACCGTATAGAGCGTGGAACCATTCATATTTCCAATGCAACTATTTCCGTCATTGGGGGCATTCAACCTTCACGAATTATTCCCATTATTCAAGCCATGCACCATGGAATAAACGATGATGGTTTATTGCAACGGTTTCAAATGCTGGTCTTTCCCGATGAACAAAAAGAGCGGATATGGGGTGATAGACCACCCAATCAAGAGGCATGGGAAAGCTATCATGAGGTCTTTCGTTCTCTTTACGATAAACCTTTAGGATCACCAAAACACCCTATCACCATGCGTTTTTCTGCTGATGCTCAAGAGATGTTTCGTGAATGGTGGGAAAAGTTTCAAAAAACAATCAAAGAGGAAAATTTCTCTACAAGTTTACAATCATATCTTTTGAAAATGGATAAAACCATACCAACCCTTGCGTTGATTTTTGAACTGTGTGAAGGCGGGCGTTTTGAAATCAATAGAAATGCCCTTGAGAGAG
>NZ_LR607276.1:0-2947 GCF_902162175.1 Bartonella saheliensis | reverse complement strand
GCTTTCGGATCATGGGTCATGATATGTGTTGTTGCCATTCTATTTCACCTTTCTTTGCTGTAAAAAAACCGGCTTAAAGCCGGTGGAAAACCCGCATCAAAGGCGGATTATGCTGTTAAAATCTGTTGCCTAATCGGGGTCTACACCCATGATTTCATAAAAAAGAGCTTCATTTCTCGGATTGGATATCCATGTGTTGAATTCTCTCTCTGACATAGCGGCAAGAGCGTCTTTGGTCATTGGTCCAACACTGCCTCCTCCACCAGAGGCTGTTAAAGTCCTCGCAGAATTCTGACGACTCTGGAGTACTGCAATTTGATTATTGGCTTGCACCGCTTGGTTTTGATAGCCACGGTTTTGCGCTATCTTATAAAGCTCTTCTGCTGGATTAAGATCTCTTTGTGCACATGTCGCTACTATCGTCCGCAATTCATCTCCTATAATCGCATCTCTCGTGCCCTTATTGGCGTAATCTGGATAAATACCTGACCAAGAATTTAACTCTTGTTCACGCGTCTGATAAAGAAAATCCACAGCTGCATCAAAATCACTGTATTTCTTTTTGACTGTTTCAACAGAATTGTAAAAAAACTGGTTAAGGCGCATATCATGCTGTTGCTGTTCTTCAGCTTGTCTTAGCGCTTCTTTCTGTCCCCCAATATATGCACCCTGCTCTTGAAGTTTTTTTCCCATCCACCCAATGTAACCAATAATGTCCTCACGTGGGTCTGGGGGGCTTCCTTCATCTTCAACCATTGGCGTCTGAGATTGGGGTTCATAAAATTTGACAAGTGCTTCACGGGCTTGCTTGAGTTGTTCTTCTGAACGTTGCCGATCTATAGGAACAATCTCTGAAGGCTGTTCAACGGGCTCTACAACCGGCTCTGAAGAGGACACATCATCACTTTCAATCGCTCCTATCTCATGATCACTCTCAAAAGAGCTCTCATCATCAAAAACAGCTGGTTCTGACGTATAATCTTCAGTCATTCCTTCATTCATTTCTGCATTCATTCTTCACCTCTCTAAATGCTTCTTCCTCGATATGTTGCGGCTCGATCCCGCATGGTCTGATTTTGGGCTCGTTCGTTAAGAATACGTTCCCGTTCAAGTTCATGGCGTTGCTGCATCATTTCCGCTTCCAGTTCTGCTCTCTGTTGACGCATGAACAGATCAATCTGCTTTCCTTGTAAATCCATTTGTTGCATCTGGGCTTTGGCAGCAATATCCTGTTGCTTTTCTTGCAACTTCATTTCTTGCTCTGGATTCATCTGTTGCTGGGCTTGTTGCGCCATTTGTTGCTGCTGTTGAAACTTCTCACTCACACGATTAAGCAAGGACGCCGGCAATGGAGAATAACGCAGCAAATCAAGCATGATATCCGGCGTAACCGCATTTTGAAGCAATGGTAACAATTGCGTGATAATGCCGAAGGTACGCTCCTTTTCATTCGGACTGGTCGGTGCATCATCTACCACAATATCATAATCAACACTCATCACTGCTTCACGGGTTAAGGAGATATATTGCGCATTCTCCTCTCCAGAAATCCGCACCAAACGCCCATCAGACAAGTAATTCTGTATCAAGTGCAAAATAAGCTTACCTTGACGCTTGCGATACAAACGCAACCCATCAAACAAACAAGCAAGCAGATTAAGGCTGGATTGACGCCTTTGTGCCTCTAAAATACCCGCTTGTGATACCTCCCTCGTTCCTATGAACTCTGGTGATAAACCGGTAACCTGATTAATTGCTTCTTTGGCTTCATTGAACAGTTGGAAAAATCCCGTAGGAAACTGTGCTACTGGCTTGGGTTGGATCTTGCCACCTGCAAGGGCTCCATTTTTTAAAACCGTGATACTATCTGCTCTGCTCCAACTTTGTACTGCTTCTCGCTCGTCTTCAAAGGCGCCCCTCTCTGCCATTATCCCACCCTTGGATTGGCTATTGAGAATATGCATGACCTGACTAAAATACTTATTTGCCCATCGCTGTGGATCTTTTGTGGGACGTACAACCCCATAAAATTGACGCTCTATCTTATCAAAATAGCCCGTGATACACTCCCAACCTAATTGACCAGCAGGGACCATCGGTTGATCGGGGCAGAGTAAAACTTTCCTGCCTAAAAAGGCGCGCTTGACGACCTTCTTATTGAAAGCCGCCCCTTGGATATCGGGCATCATGCACTGAAGTTGCTTAAATTCCTCCTCGCTATAGTCACGAAGTTCTCCAGTACTTAAATCGGGCGCTTTATAATATCTCTCGCTTTCAAACCAACGGCATTCGACAAGCGTAACCATTCGTCGACCGTTTTCAACATCAATTCCCCTCTCGTCATCATAAGCCTCTAAATCATTGTGATGAATCCCCTCATAAGCACTCCCATCTCGCGCCCAATCTGCACTGAGTTCGCTCCAATGGGCTTTTGGAAACATCTGCTTGGCAACTTCCAACGGCTTACGGTCTACGTACCATAAGCGTTGTGCATCGGTTAAATTCGGTTGCACCGCTGCACTGTCCCAAACCATCTTCAACGGGTCTAAACGCGTAATAACTGGTTCCCCATCGAGGCTGTTTTCATAATCAAGTCGCGTATCGGTCCAGCCCATGCCACAGATGACGGCATCTTGGAAAGCATCGGAATCCGCATATTCCGCATGTGCCATATCACGAAACCATTCTGCTGCACCGGTGAGCAATTCACTAGGCAATGCCTTCCCTATTTGACGAGGAATAAACTGCACCTCGCGTTTATTATTGCGTTCCGAACCTACAACCGCATTGACCAAAGGGGCTATCCGATTAAAGGTCATGACGGGGCGGCGTTGTTCTTTTAAAGCCGCTAAATCTGCCTCATTCCACTGATCCCCATTGTAAAAACGAAAATCTTCACGGGCTTGCTCGCGCCATTTGTTCACATGCTCTATATCTTCTTTGTACC
>NZ_LR607275.1:0-2976 GCF_902162175.1 Bartonella saheliensis | reverse complement strand
TATCGTCCAGATACATCCCGCATCTCTATACGCCTCTAGGCGCAAGCCTTCCCATTGCTTGAGCAGTTCTAATCCTTCCCTCGATATCTTTCTCATTCACTCCTCCATAAAAAAAGCCCCACTCATGCGGGGCTGGATTAAATCTTCTTTTATGATCTCTATTGACTATGCTCTTTAATCAACTTCTCGACTTCTTCTACACTAAAGCCAAGTCTAAACAACGGCGCATATTCGCTTTCCTGTAATTCATATTGATAACGCTTTTCTATAAGCTCTCCCTCTAAATCAAATGGGATTTCTTGGCTTATATATACTCTATGGGTTGCATCTTCCACACCATCTTCTCCGTCACAAAGCTCTTTAACAAAGACCCAATAAAAACGCGTCTCTAAAAGACCCTTGAGCCTTCTAACCGTTTCTCCCTTATCAAAGGAAAGCATGTTCAAATAATCTTGCTTGCTATTTAAATGCTCTGGATAATCTATCATCTCAATATCCTCTAAACAAAACAACGCGGACCACTACAGCCACGCGCGCCTAGTTTGTCATCTTTGACACCACGACTATACTGACCATTCCTAAAAAAAGGTCCACTATAGGAACCCTGTTGCCAATTCCCACCTCCAACCAAGACATTCATTGTCGTTCTAAAACTAGATCCACCAGAGGCAAGAGGACTTTGCACTAAAAACGTCTCTGATAAAAATTGCAAAAGATAACCACAACCATCCTCACACCCTATATGCGAGATCATCCGCCTATTCGCCGTATCAACATGACCGCCTGACTTCTTGGGGCTTGGCGCTTTATTTCCTGATATATTGGTCTTTTCATTACTTCCATACATCGCAGAGGCAAATGCCGCATCACTCAGTAAAGATTTCTTAACACGCAATAGATCTGAGACATGTTCCGTATAGCTACGATTGGTGGTGACAAGAGCTCCATAAGCCGATTTGCTATTTTCCCCTGTTCCTGATTGAAGATAAATATCTACCCAAATATCTTGCGAGGGGTCATAGACCATTCCTTCGGGGGAACTATGCGGACGATGATTGAGACACCACACAGAATGGGGCAAAATATCCCCTGCTCTATAGCCTGATAACGGGTGTCCTGAAATCGTTCCAACATCCGCACAAAGCGTATGAAAACCTCCTATCTTGCGGGAATTCGTTGCCGTATAACCTACGGGATAAGTAGAGTTCAAGGACACAACAAATTGCACATTGTTCTCACCTGCTTTTACTAAATAAATGTAATAATCTTGACCCCCTGAGAGAGTTCTATTCATTGGAATGAGAGTATCTTCCATGTAACTCACTACAGACAAATCATTCCCATTTTGCAAAGCAAGATGTGTTCCTTTTTTTAAGAGGATCTTCTGCTTGTCAGAGGCAACAAGAAAAGGGGTAGAAAGCGAAATGCCCTTCCAAGTTAAATGTTTTACCAAAGGAGAACCGCTTAAATCACTGCTCCCTTGCGATTTTAAAACTGCCTCTTTCGCCTCTTCTGCTAGTGCTTTTGCTGCTGCAGATTCTGTTTGAGCTACAGTTGCTGTACTCTTCGCAGAATTCGCCGTCGCTGTTAGCGTTGCTAAAGAGCTCTTGAGATCACTAAGCTCTTGGTTGGTCGTATTTAAAGACTGTTTTGTTTGGTCGGAAATGCTTTTTGCACTCTCTGCTGTCGACTTCGCACTCTCTGCTAGTTTCTTGGCTTTACTTGCTTCATCCTTAGCTTCATAAGCTCGTGTCTCAGCTGTTCCAGCTTGCTTCTTGGCTTCTTCTCCTACTCGCTCTGCTAAACGCGCTGTAACCTTGGCATCATCCGCCGCTTGTTTCGCATCTCCTGCTTTATTTAAAGCTTGGTAGCCTAGATTCTCTGCTTTACCAGCCGTTTTCTTCGCCTCTTCCCCCTCCAGTTTTGCCAAATTTACTGTCGCTTTCATACTATCAACTGTTCGCCGGACATCTATAACTTGACTACTCGCTCCATATGCTACATTTTCTGCCTTTGCTGCTGTACTTCGTGCTTGTTCCGCATCATGTTTTGCAAAATCCGCTGTATCTTTTATGCTCTTTACGGCATTATTGGCTTCACTCGCCTTGCTATGTGCCGTATCGGCTGTTTTTTTGGCTTCTTCCGCTACTCGTTGCGCCGATTGGGCTGTAAGTTTCGCATTATTCGCTGCTTCCTTGGCTTTATTCACTTCGTCTTTGGCTTGATAGGCGCGCGTATCTGCTTCGTTCGCTGTTTTCTTCGCCTCTTCTGCTGCTCTTTCCGCCAAGCCCGCTTTTACCTTCGCGCCATCTGCTATTTGCTCTGCCTCTCTGGCTTTATTTAACGCTTGATAACCTAAAGTCTCCGATTTGTCCGCTTTGCTCTCTACCTTAGCTACTTTTTTCTGTGCTTCCTCTGCTACCTTCTTGGCTTCCTCCGAAACACTCTTGGCTGTGCTAGCTGTAGTGCTTGCCTGATCTCCAGTTTGTTTTGCCTCATTCGCTATGCTCTCTACACTATCGGCTTTGCTCTTGGCTTCTTGAGCTAATCTCTCTGCTGCTGCAGCTTGGCTCTTCGCTTCTTCAACGAGGCTTTTTACAGCTTCCGTGCTTACTTGATCTGCCGTCGCTCCTGAACGAACCGCCTGTTCTGCTGCCGTTTTTGCTTCAGTCGCTATTCTCGTAGCTTCACTTGCTTGCTGCTCTGCGTGCTCTGCCTTCTCTTGTGCTCTATCCGCTACGCTTTTGGATTCTGATGCTAAAATCTTCGCTTCTGAAGCTTGTTGCTTCGTTTCATCAGCACTTTGTTTGGAGGCATTGGCTGTTGATACTGCCGTTTCTGCAAGGCTCTTTACATCACTAAGCTTCTGTGTGATGTCATCACAAGCACTCTTGCTTGCTTGCGCAATAGTCTTCGCTTCCTCCGATAACGTCTTAGAGGCTTCTGCAATCCCCTTTGCATCATTGGCTGTTGTTA
>NZ_LR607274.1:0-3050 GCF_902162175.1 Bartonella saheliensis | reverse complement strand
GCTTCGTTTAATCTCTTTTTGAAGATTCTCAAAAGACGTTCCTACACCAGAAAAAGCGGCAACTACACTATCATAGCTTGCTTCTTCAACGGCACTGCTATCTTCTTTCACTGTCTTAACTTTGAAGCTAGGCGCTTTCCATTCTCCATTCTCATAGCTGCCTTCACCACCTAAAGACTTTGCAACACTGCTCCCTAGAGTATGAAGCTGGTTACCCGTCACAGCATCATGAGAACCCTCAATAATCTTACCATCCGCAACATTATGGAGTGCCGTGAGGGTTTTATCTTTGCCGCCAAACGTTACACTCGCATAATCAACACTGCCACTTACATCATCTCTTTTATCATAATGCACAACCGCTGAATCTTCTGACTGAAGATGATTAATCTGATTAGTTATCTCATTTTTGATATTCGTGAATGAATTACCAACTCCACTCAAAGCTTCCGCTACATTGGTATAGTTCTTCTCTTCAGAGTTACCATCCTTTTTAACAGTATTAACCTTAAAACTAGGTGCTTTCCATTCTCCATTCTCATAGCTGCCTTCACCACCTAAAGACTTTGCAACCCCTGCACCCAATTTATAAAGCTGGTTACCCGCTACAGCATCACTTGAAGCTGCACTAATCTCTCCATTGGAAAGGTACTTAATCTTGCTATTTGCTTTGCCTTCACCATGCTGTGCTACAAACGCATTATCAGATTCACTCCATAACAGAGCATTCTGCTTCATATTTTCTGTAACCTGTGTATTGCTTTGTTTAATCTCTTTTTGAAGATTTTCAAAAGACGTTCCTACACCAGAAAAAGCGGCAACTACACTATCATAGCTTGCTTCTTCAATAGCACTGCTATCTTCTTTCACTGTCTTAACTTTGAAGCTAGGCGCTTTCCATTCACCATTCTCATAGTTGCCTTCACCACCTAAAGTCTTCGCAACACTGCTTCCTAGAGCATGAAGCTGATTACCCGCTACTGCATCATTTGAAGTGGCACTAATCTCTCCATTAGCAAGGAATTTAATCTTACTACTTGCTTTGCCTTCTCCATGTTGCGCACTAAAGGCATGATCATCCTTGCTCCATAATAAAGCATCACCTTTAACTTCTTTATTAATGTTGTCTAACTTTTCATTAAAGTTATTAACAACATTAGTTAGATGTGTGTTCACATTTGTGAAGTTCGTATCAATACCTGCAAAAGCAGAGCCTACATTATTATAGTCAACTGCTTGGCCTTCCGTTCCATCTTCTTTATAACTTTTAAGTCTGTAAGTCGGTGCTGTCCATGTGCCATTTTCATAGCCAGCTCCTCCACCTAAAGTCTTCGCAACACTGCTCCCTAGAGTATAAAGCTGATTACTCGCTACAGCATCATGAGAACCCTCAATAATCTTACCATCCGCAACATTATGGAGTGCCGTGAGGGTTTTATCTTTGCCGCCAAACGTTACACTCGCATAATCAACACTGCCACTTACATCATCTCTTTTATCATAATGCACAACCGCTGAATCTTCTGACTGAAGATGATTAATCTGATTGGTTATCTCATTTTTGATATTCGTGAATGAATTACCAACTCCACTCAAAGCTTCCGCTACATTGGTATAGTTCTTCTCTTCAGAGTTACCATTCTTTTTAACAGTATTAACCTTAAAGCTAGGTGCTTTCCATTCTCCATTCTCATAGCTGCCTTCACCACCTAAAGACTTTGCAACCCCTGCACCCAATTTATAAAGCTGATTACCCGCTACTGCATCATTTGAAGTGGCACTAATCTCTCCATTAGCAAGGAATTTAATCTTACTACTTGCTTTGCCTTCTCCATGTTGCGCACTAAAGGCATGATCATCCTTGCTCCATAATAAAGCATCACCTTTAACTTCTTTATTAATGTTGTCTAACTTTTCATTAAAGTTATTAACAACATTAGTTAGATGTGTGTTCACATTTGTGAAGTTCGTATCAATACCTGCAAAAGCAGAGCCTACATTATTATAGTCAACTGCTTGGCCTTCCGTTCCATCTTCTTTATAACTTTTAAGTCTGTAAGTCGGTGCTGTCCATGTGCCATTCTCATAACCAGCTCCCCCACCTAAATATTCTGCAACCTGCTGATTGACAGAATAAAGCTGTCCACCGGTAACTGCATCTGTAGAACTAGAAGCAATATTGCCAGCTAAAACGTGGGTGATCTTACTATCTGTTCTTTCTTTGCCTTCTCCATGTTGCGCACTAAAGGCATGGTCATCCTTGCTCCATAATAAAGCATCTCCTGTAACTTGTTGCGCAACATGACCCACTGCTTCCGCTAATTTGTCTTCCACTTTTTTGATATTTGTATCAAGCTGACCTTTGTTAACTGCCTCATTATTCTTGGTTGCTTCCTTCACGCCAGAAAGTATACGGTCTTCACTATTCTTGTTGGCAATAGTGATTGTATTGCCTTCTTTTTCTGCGCCTATCTTAATAAGACCTGTATCATCCTGCTTGACAAGACTTTCACTAATAATATTGGTAATTTGGTTATTCACATCATTATGAATGTCTGTAATAGAAGTACTGATACCTGCAAAGGCATCTGCAACATTGTGATAGATAGTTTCTTCAACCTTATTGTCATCCTTTTTAACTGTTTTGACTTTAAAGCTAGGCGCTTTCCATTCTCCATTCTCATAGCTACCTTCACCACCTAAAGACTTTGCAACCCCAGCACCCAATTTATAAAGCTGATTACCCGCTACAGCATCATGAGAACCCTCAATAATCTTACCATCTGCAACATTATGGAGAGCTGTGAGGGTTTTATCTTTACCGCCAAACGTTACACTCGCATAATCTGTATTACCATCCTTCTTATCATAATGAACAACGGCTGAATCTTCTGACTGAAGATGATTAATCTGATTGGTTATTTCATTTTTGATATTCGTGAAAGAGCTACCAACACCCTCAAAAGCAGCAGCAACATTTTTATACTCTTGCTCTTCAGAGTTACCATCCTTTTTAACTGTTGTGACTTTAAAGCTAGGTTCTTTCCATT
>NZ_LR607313.1:0-1233 GCF_902162175.1 Bartonella saheliensis | reverse complement strand
GTATTATGTTTTCTGTTCTTTTTCTCCTTTGTTTTATATGCTCAAGAAATAAAAAAAGAAACAGATAATCATTCTTCTCTATCACCCCTCATTGCGAATTATCCTTTAACAGAAGATTTTCTTTTAAAGCTGGAGAAGATAAGAAAAGAATGTGAAAATTTATCTCCAGAACCAGAAACAGCTGAGATCGAAAATGATCCACCCACTCATGACGAGTGTATTGAAGGATATATCGCTTATATTTCTCGTAAACCAAAACTTATGAATATTTTAAGAAAAAATAACCTCACACTGAAAGATTTTGTTGTTGGTCACTTAGCACTTCAAGCAACACTGAATATCCTTACAAACGAAGAAATTTCTGTTCATAAACAAAACATTATACCTTTAAGCAATATTGAATTTGCTAAAAAAAATATGTACAGAATAATTAAAATCTTAAGAGACAATTGTTAAAAGGACTTTTTATTTTGAACAATTGATTAGCTTTGCAAACGCCGACAAATATCATCTAATTGTTCTAATGAAGAATAGTGTATTTTTAAATCACCCCCTTTTTTTCCATGTCTAATAATAACTTTCATTCCGATGACATCTGCAAGCAACTTTTCTAAAGATTTAGTTTCCGCATCTTTTTCTACAGAGGTTCGTTTTTTGACCTTAGGATTAGCCTGTTCATAGGCAAGTACTTCAGTTTGACGCACAGAAAGACCTTCACGAATAATTTTTTCGGCCAAATCCTGTGGATTATCGACAGTTATAAGACAACGCGCATGACCAGCAGAGAGTTGACCATCAGTTAAAAATTGTTGTACTTTTTCTGGCAATTTTAACAAACGAAGCGTATTTGCAACATGACTTCGACTTTTTCCAATCACTTGAGCTAAATCTACTTGCGTATAACCATGTTCACTGAGCAAAAGTTCATATCCCATTGCTTCTTCAATAGGATTAAGATCGGCACGCTGAACATTTTCAATAATTGCCAATTCTAAAGCTGTTTTATCATCCACATCGCGAATAATTACTGGTAATTGACTTAAATGAGCACGCTGTGCAGCACGCCATCGCCGTTCACCAGCAATGAGTTCAAACCGCTGAGGATGCTCCCGTGAAGGTCTTACAATAACAGGTTGAACAACACCGTGCTGACGAATTGATTGTGCTAAATTATCAAGTTCTGCTTCAGTAAAATGGCGCCGTGGATTATGTGGATTACACGAAATAGCTTCA
>NZ_LR607312.1:0-1264 GCF_902162175.1 Bartonella saheliensis | reverse complement strand
AAATTGAATGTGCAATAACACGCACAAATACACAAACACATCAAGTTATTCGTGAAAATATTCATCGCTCTGCTTTGTATTCTGGAAATATTGAAGGATTAGGTCCGCGTTATTGTCCTTCTATTGAAGATAAAATTGTTAAATTTGGTGAACGTGATGGACATCAGATTTTTCTGGAACCAGAGGGATTAAATGATGATACTATTTATCCAAATGGACTTTCTACCTCTCTTCCTGAGGATGTACAAATTTCTTTATTGAAAACTATCGAAGGATTGGAAAATGTAAAAATTTTGCAATCTGGTTATGCTATTGAATATGATTTTGTTAATCCACAGCAGTTGACGAGAAATTTAGAATTACGCTGTTTGCCAGGACTTTTTTTAGCGGGGCAAATTAATGGTACAACAGGGTATGAGGAAGCAGCAGCACAGGGGCTTTTGGCAGGATTAAATGCAGCACGCAAGGTAGGTGGTCTAGATGAAATACTGATAAGTCGTTCTACAGCTTATATTGGTGTTATGATAGATGACTTAGTTTCACGTGGTGTTTATGAACCTTATAGAATGTTTACATCACGTGCGGAGTTTCGTTTATCTTTGCGCTCTGATAATGCTGATACGCGTTTGACACCTTTGGCACAAGAATGGGGAATTGTTAGTAAAATACGTTGGGATTGTTATCAGAAAAAGCAACAACGTCTTGATCAAGCACGATCAATATGCCAAAATCTCTTTTTAACACCGAATGAAGCTTCCACTCATGGATTACATGTAAATCGTGATGGAATTCGGCGTTCAGCTTATGATTTTCTTGCTTATCCTCATATGACTTTAGAGCATCTTTCACACATTTGGCCACAATTACAGTCAATTGACTCTAAAACTGTTGAAGCTTTAGAAATTGAAGCACAATATGCAGTTTATTTAGAAAAACAAGCACAAGATATTGCGTCTCTTCAACGTGATGAGCGTTTAGAAATTCCTTCTTCTCTTGATATTCAGTCAATTTCTGGTCTTTCAAATGAGCTTAAAACGAAAATTCAGGAAATTTCACCGCGTTCAATTGCTGATGCACAAAAAATTGATGGTATGACACCCGCAGCATTGTCGCTTATTATTACATATATTCAACGTAAACGACGTGAAAAGGCTAAAATAGCTTAATGAATCTTTCTATAGAACAAAAATATCAGTTACTCTCAGATATCGTTCCTTCTGTTTCACGTGAAACGATGGAAAATTTAATACAATTTGAGACTTTA
>NZ_LR607311.1:0-1264 GCF_902162175.1 Bartonella saheliensis | reverse complement strand
AAATTGAATGTGCAATAACACGCACAAATACACAAACACATCAAGTTATTCGTGAAAATATTCATCGCTCTGCTTTGTATTCTGGAAATATTGAAGGATTAGGTCCGCGTTATTGTCCTTCTATTGAGGATAAAATTGTTAAATTTGGTGAACGTGATGGACATCAGATTTTTCTGGAACCAGAGGGATTAAATGATGATACTATTTATCCAAATGGACTTTCTACCTCTCTTCCAGAGGATGTACAAATTTCTTTATTGAGAACTATCGAAGGATTGGAAAATGTAAAAATTTTGCAATCTGGTTATGCTATTGAATATGATTTTGTTAATCCACAGCAATTGACGAGAAATTTAGAATTACGCTGTTTGCCAGGCCTTTTTTTAGCGGGGCAAATTAATGGTACAACAGGGTATGAGGAAGCAGCAGCACAGGGGCTTTTGGCAGGGTTAAATGCAGCACGCAAGGTAGGTGGTTTAGATGAAATACTCATAAGTCGTTCTACGGCTTATATTGGTGTTATGATAGATGACTTAGTTTCACGTGGCGTGTGTGAACCTTATCGGATGTTTACATCGCGTGCTGAATTTCGTTTATCTTTGCGCTCTGATAATGCTGATATTCGTTTAACACCTTTAGCACAGCAATGGGGGATTGTGAGTAAGATACGCTGGGACTGTTACCAGGAAAAGCAACAACGTCTTGATCAAGCACGATTACTGTGCCAAAGTCTTTTTCTCACACCTAATGAAGCCTCTGCTCATGGTTTACAAATAAATCGTGATGGAATTCGGCGTTCTGCTTATGATCTTCTTGCTTATCCCCATATGCGTTTGGAAAATCTTTCACATTTTTGGCCACAATTACAGTCAATTGATTCTAAAACTGTTGAAGCTTTAGAAATTGAAGCACAATATGCAGTTTATTTAGAAAAACAGGCACAAGATATTGCATCTCTTCAACGTGATGAGCGTTTAGAAATTCCCTCTTCGCTTGATATTCAGTCAATTTCTGGTCTTTCAAATGAGCTTAAAACGAAAATTCAGGAAATTTCACCGCGTTCAATTGCTGATGCACAAAAAATTGATGGTATGACACCTGCAGCATTGTCGCTTATTATTACATATATTCAACGTCAACGACGTGAAAAGGCTAAAATAGCTTAATGAATCTTTCTATAGAACAAAAATATCAGTTACTCTCAGATATCGTTCCTTCTGTTTCACGTGAAACGATGGAAAATTTAATACAATTTGAGACTTTA
>NZ_LR607310.1:0-1367 GCF_902162175.1 Bartonella saheliensis | reverse complement strand
GTAAAACCATACAAAGGTTGTGCAAAAACACGACCATAGTCCAAACCAACATAGGGGCGAAGTTCTCCAAAAACCTTTTTGAGCGTCGCGTTGTTGCGCCATGGAATGGTACGCAGCATCAAATCATTACGGATAAAAAAACCGTTATTGCCAAAAACCAAACTCTCGCGCGTCCCACGAACATTGGAAGCGCCCCCCAAAGATATCTGCTCTGCTGCCAATAAGTTATGCGGTGAATATTGCCCACTGAAAAGATTGTTTAAGACAAAATTCCACCCGCTCACCTCAAAGGGTGTCATGATATTGAGAGTCCCAGTAAATTTGGCAAATTGAGGCTCTGCATCCCCCGCTCCTGGAGCATGTTTTTTAACGGAATGAAAAAGTGGAAGTCCTTGCAAATAACTGATATCAAAGGTCCAAGTCCCCCCTAATATCTGGCGTGAATGCGATATTCCAAAATTGGCAACACTATATTGACGACTCCCCACCTCTATCTTATTCCCAAGAAGGTAGTTGTTGGTTCTTTTGTAGGAAAGACCTAAATTCAAAGTTGTTAAAGAAACACTATCACGGTGAAGAACCCTGCTTGTACTGGCGTGTAATTCACTGGAATCCCCCGTCGTTTCAATATCGCTAAAGTTACCCTTGATTATGCTTTGATAATGATAAACAGTGCCATTTAAACCAAAGGTCCAATAACCATAGGGGATACTCACACTTGCTGAAACGTTATTACTATGACCTTCTTGTGCGCTCCCGCCCCAATAATCTGTTTGACTGTGTTGATAACCAAAATCCCACGCATCATTGAGACCTAAAATATTTTCTAACTTTAAGCCAGCATGATACCGGGCATACCCCGTGGAGGATTGTCCTAAATTATCATGGGAAACAGTAACCTTGAAAGCTTTATCCGCTTGATTGTTAATATTGACAATAGTGCTCCCCTCTTCACGTCCCGGGAGAAGCTCGCTTTGAGCGTGTGCTGAAAAAAGCCTGTTGATTTGATCAAGCCCCTGTTCAATATCACGCATGTTGAGAATATGCCCTTCTAAACCCGGAAAAGCACTCCAGACAACATAATTATGAGCTGAAGCCGGTAAGCCATTGTAATAAATATTCGAAAGCTTGCCCTCAACAACAACAAACCTTAGCGTCTTACTATTTTTGATATCTTGATCAGGGATATAAAAACGCGCCGTTACGTAGCCTTTATCTAAATAGACTTTGGTTAACTGCTTGATTAAAAGCTGGATATCCGCAAGACCGATACATCTTCCAACATAAGGATCTGTAACCGCTGCTATGGAGCCCTTTTTTATATGCCTAACCCCATCAACAATAATATCATGAATTGAAAAACAGTA